>NZ_JACBOS010000001.1:0-8038 GCF_021532235.1 Brevibacterium sp. UCMA 11752
TGGCCGAATCTTGCTGCCGGTCAGAACCTGAAGTCTCTCTGTCGTCTGCTTTGATCCTCGAGGTGAGGTGTCCGCTCATGATGCCGCCCGTTACGGGATCGAGGACTCCTTAAGCGCCCAGGTTCCGTCTTTTCGCTGACGCAGGCTGACTGAGAGCTCATCACGCTTTGGAGCCTCATTTGGAAGGTCGCCATCCGGGTCGAGCCAAGCGAGGATCTCATTGAATAGCTGCTGGATGTCCTTCACACGCACCTTCGGAGCCTTTTCAACCAGGATCCTCTCCGCTTCGAGCTGATCCTCCAGACTCACTCGAAGTGGCAGGTCTTTCAGACAGCCGATGATTGTGCTCGCCTGTGTTGATGAGAGCGATCCGCGCTGAAGGGCTTGGGATACCAGAGGACACTTCGGCCCGATCGACTGGCCACTGAAACTCACCTGATTGCCCAGCTTCTCAGCCAGTTCAGATCGACGGTAGGCCTCTCTCTCGGAGAGGTTGAGGCGGTTCTGGACCAGCGCCTTCGTCGACTTCGCCCCATAGTCTCGAGGGGTTCCCACCCGTTCGAAGACGGAGAGAGTCACGACTGAGAGTGATTCGACCAGCCGATTGACTGTCTCCAGCCCATCCAACACCGTTACCGCATCGTCGGGACCCATCGGACGATTGAATGATTCGAGGTCACCGACGAGGGACCGAAGTCCGTGGATGCTATTCGCAACTTCCGGAGCGATACGCTCCAAACTCACCCAGGCGTGCTCGTCAAGAAGAGGATGCTCCGAAGCGAGGGGACCATCTGAATCGGAGGCGCCAACCGGAGCAGAGTCGGAGGCACCAACTGGAACAGAGTCGGAGGCGCCACCTCGAACGAACTCAGAGTCGGTCTCGCTCGTGAGTCTTGAACGGTTCGGTGGTTCTCCGCCAGTCGGCTCATCCGCAGACTGCTGACCCAGGAAGGCTGCCCAGTCTCCGTTTTCGCTGTTTTCCGAGGTGTCCTCGCCGGCACTGCACTCGGCCGCAGCTTCCTCGGACTTCTTTTGCATCCACTCTTCTTTTTCAACGTCGATCTCCGCTGCACGACGCTTGAGTTCGGCCTGCGCATCCGGATCATCAACGCTCGCCTTCCACGGGTTACGGCCACTCCAACGGGCTCGTCGCGCAGCGTCTGTGAACTCATCGGCTTGTTCAGGATCAATCGACTCACGTACCTCGCAAGGCTCTGTTCGCTCGAAGGATTCCGCAGATTTTGTCGATTCGGCGCGTTCCGCAGGCTCGGCAGGATGATCCGCGTCGGCGAATTCGAAATCACTCGGGGGCGGCGTGGCTACTTCATCGAAGCGATCGGCCAATGGGTGACCATCAAGGTCGAAGCCGGCATCACGCAGAAGCTCTCGATAGGTGGGAGAGTCCTGACCCACCTCGTCTTCCCCACCAGGCACAGCGGAAGAGGCTGGTTCGTCATGCCCGTTCTTCTTGTGGCGCTTGCGGTCGGGGGTGAGAGTCATGATCTCGGAATCCATTCGTCAACTGCTGTGTTGTCCGCTTGATTCCAATTTTACTCTCATCACAGTCAGCCTGTCTATAGTTTTGTTCTATTCTTTTAGGATCGTCATGTTATGACTCGACGATCTTCTATATTTTGACTCTTCAGATCTGGAATCAGAGCAGATGAGGCCGTTGATCGACCAGCCCTCACGGCCACAACCCGACCTTGAAACAGCCTCGGCGAGGCTATTTCCTGAGGTGGACGCGCTGCCCCTCCGGTCCGAAAAGGCTCAGATACTCGACGCCGGACACTTCCGCGCTTCCGCGCTTCCGAGCCAGTGCGGGGTATGGGTGTCGAATTCAGCAGCTTCCCCTGCGTCCAGGGTCATCGATCTGTCACCCAGGATCAGACTGAGCCTGCCCCTGATCACGTAGACCCATTCGAATCCGGGGTGCGTTTTCAGCGCGCCGAGCTTCGGCGCCTGCTTGCCGTCGACGATGTGCTTGAACGCTTGAACTCCGATGGAACCTCGGCTCAGCGGCAGCACGGTCCGACCATTGATCTTCTGTGGCGTGATGTGAATTCGCGGGTCTCCGATCGGCGGCGTTCCGACGAGCTCATCGAGTGGCGGCCCGTAGATGCCCGCCAAAGGAAGGAGCAGCTCCAGGCTGGGCTTCCGCTTTCCAAGCTCCAACCGCGACAAGGTGCTCAGTGAGATCCCGACCCGCCGCTCGCCCATCTGCCTGTGTTCGATTCGTGCTGCGCACCCTCAATCATGGGTCACAAACTGCCAGAATTTGCCAATTCTGCAAATTTACTTGCACATCAGTAGCTTGAAGGGTGAAACTGCAGAGGTACCCGCTTTCTCACTCACCGAGCCAAGGACTGATATGTCAGAATCACACCCCACACCACAGAATCAGCCGCACCCCACCCAGCAGAATCAGCCGCATCCCTCACTGCAGAGTCAGCCAAACCAGCCGAGCCGGCAGAAGCTCATCGCCGAGGTGGCCGTCATCGGCGGAGGTGCCGGTGGTCTGGCCGCATCGATCGCTTTGGCTCGCTCGCTTCGCAGCGTCATCGTCATCGACGCCGGTTCCCCACGCAACGCGGCGAGCGCTCACGCTCACAACGTCCTCGGCCATGAGGGCGTCAACCCGCTCGGCCTCCTAGCCAAGGGGCGTCAGGAGGCCGAAGCATATGGAGTCCAGTTCATCGACGCCACAGTCCTCAGCGCCGCTAATAGGACGCAGGCACCAGAGACACTTGGCTTCGATCTCGAGACATCGGTCGGAATCTCCATCGAGGCGAAGCGAATCGTCATCGCGACCGGGCTCACCGACGTGCTCCCCGACATCCCGGGGCTGGCCGACGGGTGGGGCGATACCGTTCTTCACTGCCCCTACTGCCACGGCTACGAGGTTCGCGGCCAGAACATCGGCATCATCGGCACTACCGCCATGTCATACCACCAGGCGATGATGTTCTCCCAGCTCAGCGACCGCGTCACCTTCCTGCGACACAATGCTCCGGCACCGGATGAGGCGCAGAGGAGAATGCTCGACTCGCTTGGCATCGTCTACGTCGACTCGGCAGTCGAAGCGGTGGAACGCACCGAGTCCGGCACCGTCGTCACGCTGCGCGACAACGACAGCATGACCTTCGACGCTCTGGCCGTCGGGCCGTACTTCCGGGCGAACGGCGAGATCTTCGAGCAGCTCGGCGGCACCGTCGTCGACCACCCGACCGGCATGGGCTCGTCCATACCCGCCGAGGCGAACGGCGCCACAGATGTACCCGGAGTCTGGGCGGTGGGAAACAGCGCGGACATCTCGGCCATGGTGGTGGCGAGCGCGGCCAGCGGTGTCCTGGTCGGTGCGCAGGTCAACGCCGAACTCATCATGAGCTCAGTCTCGTAGCAATCACCCCCGGCCCGATTTCAGGTGCCGAACACGGTCACTGCGAGACGACCTGACCGTCGAATCACCCGGCCGCCGAGGTGGCCCAACCGTCGAGACGCCCCGGCCGTCGAGTTACCCGACCATCGAGGTGCCCAGGCCGCCGAGTCACCCGGCCACCATGCCACCCGCCGTCGTGGGCCACCCCACGACGTCGGGCTCAGGTCAGTGGCTGGCCTTCACACAGAGGACAGGGCAGACGGATTCGAGGATGACGCGTTGGATCGTCGACCCCAGGAGGAACTTCCCAACCGGGGTCCGCTTCCGGGTGCCGAGCACGATCAGCTGAGCCCCCACCTCGGCGGCGGCATCGAGAATCTGCTCCGCGGGGTCGTACTCGCTGCCACGCGTCAGCACCTGCGCCTGCACACCGGAGCGCGACAGGTAGTCCCGGACCGACTTGATCTCCCCCTCGCCGAGGCGGTAGGCATCGCTGCGATCAGATGAGCGGGAGGCGTTGACGACGACCAGGTCAAGGTTGTCCCTCTTCGCCTCTGCAATGCCCCTGTCAAGGGCCGCATGGCCTGCTGGATTGTTGACATAGCCCACGACGACAGTCATTTTTCACCTTCACTTGAAGTGAAGGTGAAAAATGACTGTCGTCGTGGGCTATGTCAACAATCCAGCAGGCCATGCGGCCCTTGACAGGGGCATTGCAGAGGCGAAGAGGGACAACCTTGACCTGGTCGTCGTCAACGCCTCCCGCTCATCTGATCGCAGCGATGCCTACCGCCTCGGCGAGGGGAGATCAAGTCGGTCCGGGACTACCTGTCGCGCTCCGGTGTGCAGGCGCAGGTGCTGACGCGTGGCAGCGAGTACGACCCCGCGGAGCAGATTCTCGATGCCGCCGCCGAGGTGGGGGCTCAGCTGATCGTGCTCGGCACCCGGAAGCGGACCCCGGTTGGGAAGTTCCTCCTGGGGTCGACGATCCAACGCGTCATCCTCGAATCCGTCTGCCCTGTCCTCTGTGTGAAGGCCAGCCACTGACCTGAGCCCGACGTCGTGGGGTGGCCCACGACGGCGGGTGGCATGGTGGCCGGGTGACTCGGCGGCCTGGGCACCTCGATGGTCGGGTAACTCGACGGCCGGGGCGTCTCGACGGTTGGGCCACCTCGGCGGCCGGGTGATTCGACGGTCAGGTCGTCTCGCAGTGACCGTGTTCGGCACCTGAAATCGGGCCGGGGGTGATTGCTACGAGACTGAGCTCATGATGAGTTCGGCGTTGACCTGCGCACCGACCAGGACACCGCTGGCCGCGCTCGCCACCACCATGGCCGAGATGTCCGCGCTGTTTCCCACCGCCCAGACTCCGGGTACATCTGTGGCGCCGTTCGCCTCGGCGGGTATGGACGAGCCCATGCCGGTCGGGTGGTCGACGACGGTGCCGCCGAGCTGCTCGAAGATCTCGCCGTTCGCCCGGAAGTACGGCCCGACGGCCAGAGCGTCGAAGGTCATGCTGTCGTTGTCGCGCAGCGTGACGACGGTGCCGGACTCGGTGCGTTCCACCGCTTCGACTGCCGAGTCGACGTAGACGATGCCAAGCGAGTCGAGCATTCTCCTCTGCGCCTCATCCGGTGCCGGAGCATTGTGTCGCAGGAAGGTGACGCGGTCGCTGAGCTGGGAGAACATCATCGCCTGGTGGTATGACATGGCGGTAGTGCCGATGATGCCGATGTTCTGGCCGCGAAACCTCGTAGCCGTGGCAGTAGGGGCAGTGAAGAACGGTATCGCCCCACCCGTCGGCCAGCCCCGGATGTCGGGGAGCACGTCGGTGAGCCCGGTCGCGATGACGATTCGCTTCGCCTCGATGGAGATTCCGACCGATGTCTCGAGATCGAAGCCAAGTGTCTCTGGTGCCTGCGTCCTATTAGCGGCGCTGAGGACTGTGGCGTCGATGAACTGGACTCCATATGCTTCGGCCTCCTGACGCCCCTTGGCTAGGAGGCCGAGCGGGTTGACGCCCTCATGGCCGAGGACGTTGTGAGCGTGAGCGCTCGCCGCGTTGCGTGGGGAACCGGCGTCGATGACGATGACGCTGCGAAGCGAGCGAGCCAAAGCGATCGATGCGGCCAGACCACCGGCACCTCCGCCGATGACGGCCACCTCGGCGATGAGCTTCTGCCGGCTCGGCTGGTTTGGCTGACTCTGCAGTGAGGGATGCGGCTGATTCTGCTGGGTGGGGTGCGGCTGATTCTGTGGGTGGGGTGTGATTCTGACATATCAGTCCTTGGCTCGGTGAGTGAGAAAGCGGGTACCTCTGCAGTTTCACCCTTCAAGCTACTGATGTGCAAGTAAATTTGCAGAATTGGCAAATTCTGGCAGTTTGTGACCCATGATTGAGGGTGCGCAGCACGAATCGAACACAGGCAGATGGGCGAGCGGCGGGTCGGGATCTCACTGAGCACCTTGTCGCGGTTGGAGCTTGGAAAGCGGAAGCCCAGCCTGGAGCTGCTCCTTCCTTTGGCGGGCATCTACGGGCCGCCACTCGATGAGCTCGTCGGAACGCCGCCGATCGGAGACCCGCGAATTCACATCACGCCACAGAAGATCAATGGTCGGACCGTGCTGCCGCTGAGCCGAGGTTCCATCGGAGTTCAAGCGTTCAAGCACATCGTCGACGGCAAGCAGGCGCCGAAGCTCGGCGCGCTGAAAACGCACCCCGGATTCGAATGGGTCTACGTGATCAGGGGCAGGCTCAGTCTGATCCTGGGTGACAGATCGATGACCCTGGACGCAGGGGAAGCTGCTGAATTCGACACCCATACCCCGCACTGGCTCGGAAGCGCGGAAGCGCGGAAGTGTCCGGCGTCGAGTATCTGAGCCTTTTCGGACCGGAGGGGCAGCGCGTCCACCTCAGGAAATAGCCTCGCCGAGGCTGTTTCAAGGTCGGGTTGTGGCCGTGAGGGCTGGTCGATCAACGGCCTCATCTGCTCTGATTCCAGATCTGAAGAGTCAAAATATAGAAGATCGTCGAGTCATAACATGACGATCCTAAAAGAATAGAACAAAACTATAGACAGGCTGACTGTGATGAGAGTAAAATTGGAATCAAGCGGACAACACAGCAGTTGACGAATGGATTCCGAGATCATGACTCTCACCCCCGACCGCAAGCGCCACAAGA
The DNA here is from genome assembly GCF_021532235.1 of Brevibacterium sp. UCMA 11752. Taxonomy (NCBI): domain Bacteria; kingdom Bacillati; phylum Actinomycetota; class Actinomycetes; order Micrococcales; family Brevibacteriaceae; genus Brevibacterium; species Brevibacterium sp. UCMA 11752. Next base: position 6,564 of record NZ_JACBOS010000001.1, read on the forward strand.
AGAACGGGCATGACGAACCAGCCTCTTCCGCTGTGCCTGGTGGGGAAGACGAGGTGGGTCAGGACTCTCCCACCTATCGAGAGCTTCTGCGTGATGCCGGCTTCGACCTTGATGGTCACCCATTGGCCGATCGCTTCGATGAAGTAGCCACGCCGCCCCCGAGTGATTTCGAATTCGCCGACGCGGATCATCCTGCCGAGCCTGCGGAACGCGCCGAATCGACAAAATCTGCGGAATCCTTCGAGCGAACAGAGCCTTGCGAGGTACGTGAGTCGATTGATCCTGAACAAGCCGATGAGTTCACAGACGCTGCGCGACGAGCCCGTTGGAGTGGCCGTAACCCGTGGAAGGCGAGCGTTGATGATCCGGATGCGCAGGCCGAACTCAAGCGTCGTGCAGCGGAGATCGACGTTGAAAAAGAAGAGTGGATGCAAAAGAAGTCCGAGGAAGCTGCGGCCGAGTGCAGTGCCGGCGAGGACACCTCGGAAAACAGCGAAAACGGAGACTGGGCAGCCTTCCTGGGTCAGCAGTCTGCGGATGAGCCGACTGGCGGAGAACCACCGAACCGTTCAAGACTCACGAGCGAGACCGACTCTGAGTTCGTTCGAGGTGGCGCCTCCGACTCTGTTCCAGTTGGTGCCTCCGACTCTGCTCCGGTTGGCGCCTCCGATTCAGATGGTCCCCTCGCTTCGGAGCATCCTCTTCTTGACGAGCACGCCTGGGTGAGTTTGGAGCGTATCGCTCCGGAAGTTGCGAATAGCATCCACGGACTTCGGTCCCTCGTCGGTGACCTCGAATCATTCAATCGTCCGATGGGTCCCGACGATGCGGTAACGGTGTTGGATGGGCTGGAGACAGTCAATCGGCTGGTCGAATCACTCTCAGTCGTGACTCTCTCCGTCTTCGAACGGGTGGGAACCCCTCGAGACTATGGGGCGAAGTCGACGAAGGCGCTGGTCCAGAACCGCCTCAACCTCTCCGAGAGAGAGGCCTACCGTCGATCTGAACTGGCTGAGAAGCTGGGCAATCAGGTGAGTTTCAGTGGCCAGTCGATCGGGCCGAAGTGTCCTCTGGTATCCCAAGCCCTTCAGCGCGGATCGCTCTCATCAACACAGGCGAGCACAATCATCGGCTGTCTGAAAGACCTGCCACTTCGAGTGAGTCTGGAGGATCAGCTCGAAGCGGAGAGGATCCTGGTTGAAAAGGCTCCGAAGGTGCGTGTGAAGGACATCCAGCAGCTATTCAATGAGATCCTCGCTTGGCTCGACCCGGATGGCGACCTTCCAAATGAGGCTCCAAAGCGTGATGAGCTCTCAGTCAGCCTGCGTCAGCGAAAAGACGGAACCTGGGCGCTTAAGGGAGTCCTCGATCCCGTAACGGGCGGCATCATGAGCGGACACCTCACCTCGAGGATCAAAGCAGACGACAGAGAGACTTCAGGTTCTGACCGGCAGCAAGATTCGGCCACAGACTCA
>NZ_JACBOS010000002.1:0-10696 GCF_021532235.1 Brevibacterium sp. UCMA 11752
TCGAATTGAGTGCTCCGATGCTCAGAGATGCCATCGAGTCCTTGCCTGCCAGCCTGAGGTTCTTGCCAGTCAGATGGCCCTGCTGGTCAGACGGCTCTGCGTGATCCTTGCTGGCCCGGTTCCTGACCTCTGACGGCAGAATGTGAACGATCTCGGAGACCATTGTGGCCACGTCGAGTCCTGCATATTCGAGGATCTCGTCGCGGGTGCCCTGCGGCAGGAACTCATCAGGGGCGCCTAGTTCGAGGACGCCGACCCGCGAGTCAGCCGCCCGCAGATCGCTGCGGATCTGCGAACCGATTCCGCCGACCTTGACACCGTCCTCGATGACAGCAACCAGGCTGTGCTCAACGGCCATGTCGATGACTCCGCCTGGCACAGGCAGAACCCAACGCGGGTCGACGATCGTTGAGGCGATTCCGTGGTCGGCCAGTTCTTCGGCCACTTCCTGAGCGCGCCCGGCGAACGGACCGACGGAGACGATGAGCACGTCTTTGGAGGAACCTGCTGGGACCTCTCGCAGAACGTCGACGCCGTCATCGAGGCGACGCAGCGCAGGAATATCTGTGCCTACGCTTCCACGAGGGAAGCGGATCACGGTCGGTGCGTCCTCGATGGCGACGGCTTCGGCCAGCTCCTCTGTCAGACGCGCGGCGTCACGAGGGGCTGCCAGTTTGAGACCGGGCACGATACGCAGCATCGCCATGTCCCAGATTCCGTGGTGACTGGCGCCGTCCGGTCCGGTGATTCCGGCACGGTCGAGGACGAAGGTGACCCCCTGGCCGTGCAGGGCCACGTCCATGAGCAGCTGGTCGAAGGCGCGGTTGAGGAACGTCGCATAGATGCACACGACGGGGTGCAGCCCGCCATAGGAGAGTCCCGCGGCGGATGCCACCGCGTGCTGTTCGGCGATGCCGACGTCGAAGACCCGCTCCGGGTATGCCTCGGCGAACTTTGCGAGGCCGACCGGCAGGAGCATCGCCGCTGTGACGGCGACGATGTCCTCGCGCGTCTGTGCGATCCGGAGCACCTCTTGGCCGAAGACGGACGTCCATGAGGTCTGCTTCGACGGTGTCGACTTGCCGGTGAGCGGATCGATGACGCCGACGGAGTGGAACTGATCAGCGTCGTCGTTGAGAGCCGGATCGTAGCCCTGGCCCTTCTGGGTGATCATGTGCACGATGACGGGTCCGCCGTCGTATTGCTTGGCCCGTTGGAGGGCCTTCTCGACCATCGGCAGGTCGTGTCCGTCGACCGGTCCGAGGTACTTGATGCCGAGTTCGTCGAACATTCCTGCCTGCTCCGCGCTGACCATGTCCTTGAGACCTCGTTTGACCCCGTGGATGGCACTGTAGGCGGCGCGTCCGGGTACGCCCGACTGCCTCAGCGTCGACTTTCCCCAGGACAACAGCTTTTCGTATCCCGAGGTGGTGCGCAGTTCGTCGAGGTGCTCAGCGAACCCGCCGACCGTCGGCGCGTAGGAGCGGCCGTTGTCGTTGACGACGATGATGAGCTTGCGCGGTGGTGTCGATTTGTCGGCCGCAATGGTGTTCAGAGCTTCCCAGGCCATACCGCCGGTGAGTGCTCCGTCGCCGATGACAGCGACGACGTGGCGATCGCTTTCGCCCTTGAGCTGATGCGCTTTGGCGATTCCGTCGGCCCAGGACAAAGATGCCGAAGCGTGGGAGTTCTCGATAACGTCATGTTCGCTCTCGGCCCGGCTGGGGTATCCGGAGAGCCCATCACGCTGGCGCAGACTCGAGAAGTCCTCCATGCGTCCGGTGAGGAGTTTGTGAACGTAGGTCTGGTGACCGACGTCGAAGAGGATCGTGTCGTGAGGAGATTCGAACACGCGATGGAGACCAACAGTGAGTTCGACCACGCCGAGGTTGGGGCCGAGGTGTCCACCTGTGCCGGCGACGGCCGTGACCAGGTAGTCCCTGATCTCCTTCGCCAGAACTTCGCATTCGGCATCGTCGAGCTCACGCAGCTGAGATGGCGAGTTCATCGACTCGAGGAATGTCATTCGGCCTCGCTCCTGAATGCAAAATAGTTGGTCTGATACTGCAATTTCCGCTCGAATCATCTTAACGCCTCACGACGCAGAGTTGGTCCACCCGCCGGTTCTGCAGGCACTGATTGTGTCTGGTTACACTCCCCTGGGCGTCCCTTCACAGCTGTCCGATCCCGCGGGTTCTCACGTCCAAACGACGACGAAGGCCGGCGGGTTGAACCCACCGGCCTTCGTCAATCAACGGTGCCGCCGAAGAGGCAGCAGCCTGAGATCAAGCAGTCGCGAGCTGGCGCAGCACGTACTGCAGGATGCCGCCGTTACGGTAGTAATCGGCTTCACCCGGGGTGTCGATGCGGACCACTGCATCGAAGTCGACGGTGGTTCCGTCTTCCTTCGCGGCCGTCACCTTGACGGTCTTGGGGGTCTTGCCCTCGTTGAGCTCGGTGATGCCGGAGATCGAGAAGGTCTCCGTGCCATCAAGGCCCAGCGAGTCAGCTGACTCGCCGACGGGGAACTGCAGCGGCACAACGCCCATGCCGATGAGGTTCGAGCGGTGGATGCGCTCGAAGCTCTCGGTGATGACGGCTTCGACGCCGAGCAGCTTCGTGCCCTTGGCAGCCCAGTCACGTGAGGAACCCGAACCGTATTCCTTGCCACCGAGGATGACAAGAGGGGTGTCGGTCTTCGCGTAGTTCACGGATGCGTCGAAGATCGAGGTCTGCGGACCGCCCTCCTGCGTGAAGTCGCGGGTGAAGCCACCCTGGACTCCGTCAAGGAGCTGGTTCTGGAGACGGATGTTCGCGAACGTGCCGCGGATCATCACCTCGTGATTGCCGCGACGCGAACCGAAGGAGTTGAAGTCCTTGCGCTCGACACCGTGCTCGATGAGGTACTTGCCGGCCGGGGTATCGGCCTTGAAGGAACCTGCAGGCGAGATGTGGTCGGTGGTGACTGAGTCGCCGAGCTTCGCCAGCACGCGTGCGCCCTTGATGTCGGAAACGGGTTCTGCTTCCAGACCCATTCCGTCGAAGAAGGTGGGTTTGCGCACGTAGGTCGACTCATCGTCCCACTCGAAGATCGCACCTTCTGGCGTCTGCAGAGCCTTCCAGCGGTCGTCACCTTCGAAGATCCGGCCGTATTCCTCGTCGAACATATCTGTCGAGATCGACGAAGCGATGACCGATTCGACCTCTTCCGGTGAGGGCCACAGATCCTTGAGGTAGACGTCCACGCCTTCCGAGTCTTGACCCAGGGGCTGGTTCTCGAAGTCGAAGTCCATGGTTCCGGCCAGAGCATAGGCGATGACCAGTGGAGGCGAGGCAAGGTAGTTCATCTTCACATCGGGGCTGATGCGGCCCTCGAAGTTACGGTTGCCGGAGAGAACTGCACTGACCGCCAGGTCGTTGTCCTGGATGCTCTCCGAGATATCGGAATCGAGCGGTCCGGAGTTGCCGATGCAGGTGGTGCAGCCGTAGCCGACGACGAAGAAGTTGAGTGCCTCGAGGTCCTCGATGAGGTTGGCCTTCTTGTAATACTCGGTGACGACCTTCGAACCCGGAGCGATGGAGGTCTTGACCCAGGGCTTGGAGTTGAGTCCGCGTTTGCGAGCATTGCGGGCCAGGAGGCCTGCAGCCAGCATCACCGATGGGTTCGAGGTGTTGGTGCACGAAGTGATCGACGCGATCGCCACAGCACCGTTGGCCAGTTCGAAGCTGGATCCGTCGCCGGTGGTGACGGGAGCCGACTTGTTCTCTTCGCCGGGCTTCGCGTAGTTGTGGATGTCCTTGGCGAACTGGTTCTTCGCGTCGGAGAGTTCGATGCGGTCCTGCGGGCGCTTCGGTCCTGAGATCGAAGGCACGACGGAGGAGAGATCGAGCTCGATGTACTCCGAGTACTCAACTTCCTTGCTGGGGTCGTGCCACAGGCCCTGGGCCTTGGCATAGTCCTCAACCAGCTGGATCTGTTCGGCCGAACGACCGGTGAGCTTCAGGTAGTCGATGGTGACTTCGTCGATCGGGAAGATCGCAGCGGTCGAACCGAACTCGGGGCTCATGTTGCCGATCGTCGCGCGGTTGGCCAGAGGCACCGCGGAGACGCCCTCGCCGTAGAACTCGACGAACTTTCCGACTGCTCCGTGCTGACGCAGCATATCGGTGATCGTGAGCACGACGTCCGTTGCGGTCACACCGGAGGGGATTTCGCCGGTCAGCTTGAAGCCGACGACGCGAGGGATGAGCATCGAGACGGGCTGGCCGAGCATTGCTGCCTCTGCTTCGATTCCGCCGACGCCCCAGCCGAGCACACCGAGCCCGTTGACCATGGTGGTGTGGGAGTCGGTGCCGACCAGGGTGTCCGGGTAGGCGCGGAGCACACCGTCGACCTCACGCGGCATGACGACGCGTGCGAGGTGCTCGATGTTGACCTGGTGGACGATGCCCATGCCTGGAGGAACGACCTTGAAGTCGTCGAAGGCCGTCTGGCCCCAGCGCAGGAACTGGTAGCGCTCACCGTTGCGCTTGTACTCCATGTCCATGTTGAGCTCGATCGCTTCGGCGGTGCCGAAGTTGTCGATCTGAACCGAGTGGTCGATGACCAGCTCGGCCGGAGCCAGCGGGTTGACCTGTTCCGGCTTTCCACCGAGCTCGACGACCTTCTCGCGCATTGTCGCGAGGTCGACGATGCAGGGCACGCCGGTGAAGTCCTGCATGACCACACGGGCGGGGGTGAACTGAATTTCCGTAGCCGGCTCAGCACTGGGATCCCAGCTGCCGAGGGCTTCGATATGCTCCGAAGTGATATTCGCACCGTCTTCAGTGCGCAGCAGATTCTCCAACAGCACTTTGAGGCTGAATGGAAGCTTCTCTGATCCTGGGACCTGATCCAGGCGATAGATCTCGTAATCCGTTTCGCCTACGGTCAGGGTGCTCTTCGATTTGAACGTATCGACGTTGCTCATCGTGATTCTCCTGTTTCATCCGACACTCATCCAAGAAACCGGGCCAGCCCGTGAGCCGCGCACCGATTTACGCGACACAAATGTTTCCAAAAGTATCTTGACGTCAAGATAAATTCTATCTCATTTGCTCGCCCTTGACCACCTTCGGAGCATGGCCTGTCGGTGAACTGAGAATCGGGTTTTCCCCAAGTCACAGTCCGGACAACTCCCGCGCGAAGCGGTGCTGCGAAACACTAATCTGGAGTCACATCAGCAGCTGCGAACTAGGAGCATTCATGGACCCGTTCACTCTCGGAGCCGGATTCGGATTCGGGGCACTCCTCGTCGGCATCATCTTCGCCGTCATCTGTCGAACCCTGGCCGATGAGAAGGGCCGCTCAGATGAGCGGCCCTTCTCATCGGCCAGGGTTCGACAGATGACGGCGAAGATGATGCCGACGAGGAGTGCCCCGAATCCGAATCCGGCTCCGAGAGTGAACGGGTCCATGAATGCTCCTAGTTCGCAGCTGCTGATGTGACTCCAGATTAGTGTTTCGCAGCACCGCTTCGCGCGGGAGTTGTCCGGACTGTGACTTGGGAAAACCCGATTCTCAGTTCACCGACAGGCCATGCTCCGAAGGTGGTCAAGGGCGAGCAAATGAGATAGAATTTATCTTGACGTCAAGATACTTTTGGAACATTTGTGTCGCGTAAATCGGTGCGCGGCTCACGGGCTGGCCCGGTTTTCTTGGATGAGTGTCGGATGAAACAGGAGAATCACGATGAGCAACGTCGATACGTTCAAATCGAAGAGCACCCTGACCGTAGGCGAAACGGATTACGAGATCTATCGCCTGGATCAGGTCCCAGGATCAGAGAAGCTTCCATTCAGCCTCAAAGTGCTGTTGGAGAATCTGCTGCGCACTGAAGACGGTGCGAATATCACTTCGGAGCATATCGAAGCCCTCGGCAGCTGGGATCCCAGTGCTGAGCCGGCTACGGAAATTCAGTTCACCCCCGCCCGTGTGGTCATGCAGGACTTCACCGGCGTGCCCTGCATCGTCGACCTCGCGACAATGCGCGAGAAGGTCGTCGAGCTCGGTGGAAAGCCGGAACAGGTCAACCCGCTGGCTCCGGCCGAGCTGGTCATCGACCACTCGGTTCAGATCGACAACTTCGGCACCGCCGAAGCGATCGAGCTCAACATGGACATGGAGTACAAGCGCAACGGTGAGCGCTACCAGTTCCTGCGCTGGGGCCAGACGGCCTTCGACGACTTCAAGGTCGTTCCTCCAGGCATGGGCATCGTCCACCAGGTCAACATCGAGCACCTCGCACGCGTCGTCATGCCGCGTGAGGTCGACGGTGTGCTCCGCGCCTACCCGGACACCCTGGTCGGCACCGACTCCCACACCACCATGGTCAACGGGCTCGGTGTGCTCGGCTGGGGCGTCGGCGGAATCGAAGCAGAGGCAGCAATGCTCGGCCAGCCCGTCTCGATGCTCATCCCTCGCGTCGTCGGCTTCAAGCTGACCGGCGAAATCCCCTCCGGTGTGACCGCAACGGACGTCGTGCTCACGATCACCGATATGCTGCGTCAGCACGGAGCAGTCGGAAAGTTCGTCGAGTTCTACGGCGAGGGCGTCTCCGCGGTGCCTCTGGCCAACCGCGCGACGATCGGCAACATGAGCCCCGAGTTCGGTTCGACCGCTGCGATCTTCCCGATCGACGAAGTCACCATCGACTACCTGAAGCTCACCGGTCGTTCGGCCGAACAGATCCAGCTGGTTGAGGACTATGCCAAGGCCCAGGGCCTGTGGCACGACCCCAGCAAGGAAGTTGAGTACTCGGAGTACATCGAGCTCGATCTCTCCTCCGTCGTGCCTTCGATCTCAGGACCGAAGCGCCCGCAGGACCGCATCGAACTCTCCGACGCGAAGAACCAGTTCGCCAAGGACATCCACAACTACGCGAAGCCCGGCGAAGAGAACAAGTCGGCTCCCGTCACCACCGGCGACGGATCCAGCTTCGAACTGGCCAACGGTGCTGTGGCGATCGCGTCGATCACTTCGTGCACCAACACCTCGAACCCATCGGTGATGCTGGCTGCAGGCCTCCTGGCCCGCAATGCTCGCAAACGCGGACTCAACTCCAAGCCCTGGGTCAAGACCTCCATCGCTCCGGGTTCGAAGGTCGTCACCGAGTATTACAAGAAGGCCAACCTCATCGAGGACCTCGAGGCACTCAACTTCTTCGTCGTCGGCTACGGCTGCACCACCTGCATCGGCAACTCCGGACCGCTCGATTCCGATATCTCGGAGAGCATCCAGGACAACGACCTGGCGGTCAGTGCAGTTCTCTCCGGCAACCGTAACTTCGAGGGCCGCATCAGCCCCGATGTGAAGATGAACTACCTTGCCTCGCCTCCACTGGTCATCGCCTATGCTCTGGCCGGAACCATGGACTTCGACTTCGAGAACCAGCCCCTGGGTCAAGACTCGGAAGGCGTGGACGTCTACCTCAAGGATCTGTGGCCCTCACCGGAAGAGGTCGAATCGGTCATCGCTTCGTCGATCTCGACAGATATGTTCGACGAGGAATACGGCCGGATCTTCGAAGGTGACGACCGCTGGAAGGCTCTGCAGACGCCAGAAGGTGCGATCTTCGAGTGGGACGATGAGTCGACCTACGTGCGCAAACCCACCTTCTTCGACGGAATGGGTCTGGAAGCAGAACCCGTTTCCGACATCAAGGGCGCACGCGTGCTGGCGAAGCTCGGCGACTCAGTCACCACCGACCACATCTCGCCTGCAGGTTCCTTCAAGGCCGATACCCCGGCCGGCAAGTACCTCATCGAGCACGGTGTCGAGCGCAAGGACTTCAACTCCTTCGGTTCGCGTCGCGGCAATCACGAGGTGATGATCCGCGGCACGTTCGCGAACATCCGTCTCCAGAACCAGCTCCTTGACGGAGTCCAGGGTGGCTTCACCCGCGACTTCACGCAGGAGGGCGGTCCGCAGACCTCGATCTTCGACGCATCCGTGAACTACGCGAAGACCGACACCCCTCTTGTCATCCTCGGTGGCAAGGAATACGGTTCGGGTTCCTCACGTGACTGGGCTGCCAAGGGCACGAAGCTGCTCGGCGTCGAAGCCGTCATCACCGAGAGCTTCGAGCGCATCCACCGCTCGAACCTCATCGGCATGGGCGTTGTGCCGCTGCAGTTCCCCGTCGGCGAGTCAGCTGACTCGCTGGGCCTTGATGGCACGGAGACCTTCTCGATCTCCGGCATCACCGAGCTCAACGAGGGCAAGACCCCCAAGACCGTCAAGGTGACGGCCGCGAAGGAAGACGGAACCACCGTCGACTTCGATGCAGTGGTCCGCATCGACACCCCGGGTGAAGCCGATTACTACCGTAACGGCGGCATCCTGCAGTACGTGCTGCGCCAGCTCGCGACTGCTTGATCTCAGGCTGCTGCCTCTTCGGCGGCACCGTTGATTGACGAAGGCCGGTGGGTTCAACCCGCCGGCCTTCGTCGTCGTTTGGACGTGAGAACCCGCGGGATCGGACAGCTGTGAAGGGACGCCCAGGGGAGTGTAACCAGACACAATCAGTGCCTGCAGAACCGGCGGGTGGACCAACTCTGCGTCGTGAGGCGTTAAGATGATTCGAGCGGAAATTGCAGTATCAGACCAACTATTTTGCATTCAGGAGCGAGGCCGAATGACATTCCTCGAGTCGATGAACTCGCCATCTCAGCTGCGTGAGCTCGACGATGCCGAATGCGAAGTTCTGGCGAAGGAGATCAGGGACTACCTGGTCACGGCCGTCGCCGGCACAGGTGGACACCTCGGCCCCAACCTCGGCGTGGTCGAACTCACTGTTGGTCTCCATCGCGTGTTCGAATCTCCTCACGACACGATCCTCTTCGACGTCGGTCACCAGACCTACGTTCACAAACTCCTCACCGGACGCATGGAGGACTTCTCGAGTCTGCGCCAGCGTGATGGGCTCTCCGGATACCCCAGCCGGGCCGAGAGCGAACATGACGTTATCGAGAACTCCCACGCTTCGGCATCTTTGTCCTGGGCCGACGGAATCGCCAAAGCGCATCAGCTCAAGGGCGAAAGCGATCGCCACGTCGTCGCTGTCATCGGCGACGGAGCACTCACCGGCGGTATGGCCTGGGAAGCTCTGAACACCATTGCGGCCGACAAATCGACACCACCGCGCAAGCTCATCATCGTCGTCAACGACAACGGCCGCTCCTACGCGCCGACGGTCGGCGGGTTCGCTGAGCACCTCGACGAACTGCGCACCACCTCGGGATACGAAAAGCTGTTGTCCTGGGGAAAGTCGACGCTGAGGCAGTCGGGCGTACCCGGACGCGCCGCCTACAGTGCCATCCACGGGGTCAAACGAGGTCTCAAGGACATGGTCAGCGCGGAGCAGGCAGGAATGTTCGACGAACTCGGCATCAAGTACCTCGGACCGGTCGACGGACACGACCTGCCGATGGTCGAGAAGGCCCTCCAACGGGCCAAGCAATACGACGGCGGACCCGTCATCGTGCACATGATCACCCAGAAGGGCCAGGGCTACGATCCGGCTCTCAACGACGACGCTGATCAGTTCCACTCCGTCGGCGTCATCGATCCGCTCACCGGCAAGTCGACACCGTCGAAGCAGACCTCATGGACGTCCGTCTTCGGCCAAGAGGTGCTCCGGATCGCACAGACGCGCGAGGACATCGTCGCCGTCACAGCGGCGATGCTCCTGCCGGTCGGCCTCGCAAAGTTCGCCGAGGCATACCCGGAGCGGGTCTTCGACGTCGGCATCGCCGAACAGCACGCGGTGGCATCCGCCGCGGGACTCTCCTATGGCGGGCTGCACCCCGTCGTGTGCATCTATGCGACGTTCCTCAACCGCGCCTTCGACCAGCTGCTCATGGACGTGGCCCTGCACGGCCAGGGGGTCACCTTCGTCCTCGACCGTGCCGGAATCACCGGACCGGACGGCGCCAGTCACCACGGAATCTGGGACATGGCGATGCTGCGTATCGTGCCCGGTCTCAAACTGGCAGCCCCTCGTGACGCCGCGCGTCTGACAGAGGAGCTGGCCGAAGCCGTCGCCATCGAGGACGCACCGACCGTGATCCGCTTCCCTCGTGGAAGCGTAGGCACAGATATTCCTGCGCTGCGTCGCCTCGATGACGGCGTCGACGTTCTGCGAGAGGTCCCAGCAGGTTCCTCCAAAGACGTGCTCATCGTCTCCGTCGGTCCGTTCGCCGGGCGCGCTCAGGAAGTGGCCGAAGAACTGGCCGACCACGGAATCGCCTCAACGATCGTCGACCCGCGTTGGGTTCTGCCTGTGCCAGGCGGAGTCATCGACATGGCCGTTGAGCACAGCCTGGTTGCTGTCATCGAGGACGGTGTCAAGGTCGGCGGAATCGGTTCGCAGATCCGCAGCGATCTGCGGGCGGCTGACTCGCGGGTCGGCGTCCTCGAACTAGGCGCCCCTGATGAGTTCCTGCCGCAGGGCACCCGCGACGAGATCCTCGAATATGCAGGACTCGACGTGGCCACAATGGTCTCCCGAGATCGTTCACATTCTGCCGTCAGAGGTCAGGAACCGGGCCCAGCAAGGATCACGCAGAGCCGTCTGACCAGCAGGGCCATCTGACTGGCAAGAACCTCAGGCTGCAGGCAAGGACTCGATGGCATCTCTGAGCATCGGAGCACTCA